>FR893383.1:139726-185610 GCA_000433315.1 Firmicutes bacterium CAG:345
ATGGGTAAAGAAGTTGCTTATAAAGCTGTTATGCGTCCTGTTGAAGGTACAATTTTAACAGTTATTCGTGAAAGCTCTCAAGCTTTGGCTGATAGTGTTTATCCTGATATGCCTCTTGATGAAGCCTTAGATATTCTTTTAAAAGAAGCTAGAGAATCTTTAAAAAGGACCCCAAATTTATTGCCTGTTTTAAAAGAAGCTGGCGTTGTCGATAGCGGTGGCGCTGGTTTATGCAAAATTATCGAAGGCTTTGATTTAGCTCTTCATAATCAAATCGTTGAAAAAAATATGCCTGATGTTGTTTCTGATTCAGTAGTTGAACCTATTATCGGCAACGTCCAAGCCAGTTTAGAGCATAAAGAATTTGGTTATTGCACAGAATTTATTTTAAAATTACCAGAAGATCCTATAAAAGCAAAGAAGAAAAACTTTGTTCCTTCCCGTTTCTCCGGTGTTTTAAACTCCCATGGTAATTCTATTGTCATGGTTCATGATGATGATTTAATCAAAGTACATATTCATACATTAAATCCTGGAAATATTCTTACCTATGCTCAACAATTTGGTGAATTTGTTAAGATAAAAGTTGAAAATATGTCTGAGCAACACACTCATTTAATTGAAGAAGATGCTAAGGCAAAAGAAGATGAAATAAAAAAACAACCAAAAAAGCCATTTGGCTTAATCTCTGTTGGAGCTGGTAAAGGTATAGTTGATTTATTTAAAGATTTAAATTGCGACTATATAGTCAGCGGTGGTCAGACAATGAATCCTTCTACCGAAGATTTCATCAAAGCCATCAAATCTATCAATGCTGAACAAATATTTATATTACCAAATAACTCCAATATCATCATGGCCGCAACTCAGGCTTGTGATGTCATGAATGAAGAAGTAAAATGCACTGTTATTCCAACTAAAACCATTCCACAAGGTCTTGTATCAGCAATGATGTATAATCCAGAATCTGATTATGATACAAACTATAACAATATGATGGAATCTTTATCCTCCGTCAAATCTGGTCAAGTTACTTTTGCTGTCAAAGATACTTCATTCGAAGGTATGGAAATTCATAAAGATGATTTCATCGGTATCTGCGACAAAAAGATTTTAGCAACAGAAAAAGATAAAATTAAATGCGCTTTAAAACTTATCAATACCATGATTGATGAAGATTCTTCTATCATCACTATCATTACTGGCGAAGATGTTACAGAAGCTGAAAGAGATGCTTTAAAAGAATTAGTTCAAGCCAAAGTTGGTGATATGGTAGATGTCGATGTCAAAGTTGGTCTTCAACCTGTCTATTCTTTCATCATTGGAATCGAATAAAAAATTATATTACTAAGAGGCATAACCTCTTAGTTTTTTTTGTGCGAATTTTTAAAAAAAATAAAAAAATAAATATTCATAAAAGATTTAAAAATATTATTATTCGAAGATTTAAGAATATCACCTGATGATTTTATGTCTTTAGATTTTGAATCAATTAAAGAATTTGGACCTTTTTATCATTCAAATACAATAAATACGTTAATTAAATATATAGGAGATATAAATGACAATAATAGAAGAAATAATTAAATCATATAACCCTAAAACTAATGATGAAGCAAAATACGTTTTAAGAGAATTGCTACAACAAATAGTTTTAATCGGATTAAGTAGAAGTGATTTTTTTAAATATGCCAGCTTTTATGGAGGAACTGCTTTAAGAATATTTTATGGATTAAATAGATATTCTGAAGACTTGGATTTTTCTTTAAATAGTAATAGTAAAGATGAACTATTTTCATTCACCCCATTTATAGAAAAAATAAAAGAAGTAGCTTTATCATATGATTTAAACTTAGAAAATTCCCAAAAAGATAAAAAAATAAAAACTAATATCGAAAGTGCCTTTGCAAAAATAAATACTTATCAAACTTTTTTAAGTATTAATTTAAATAAAACTATTTTGGGCTTAATTCATAAAGATGAAGTAATTAAAGTAAAATTTAAAATAGATTGTAATCCAGCTTTAGGATTTAATACCGAATCAAAGTGGTTAGATATTCCAGAATTCGCCCCTGTTACTGTTCTTGATTTACCTAGCTTATTTGCTGGAAAAATTCATGCCGTCTTATGTAGAAAATATAAAAATAATGTTAAAGGAAGAGACTATTATGATTTTTTATTCTATATTCAAAGAAATGTTAAACCAAATCTTGAATATTTAAAAAACAAACTCATTGATAGTGGAAAAATAACTCCAAACACTAACTTTAATATTTATTATTTAAAAGAAATGTTAAAAGAAAGAATTGAAAATGTAAATTTTATAGATGTAAAAAATGATGCATCTAAATTTTTATTAAAAAAAGAGGATTTATCTTTCTATTCAAAAGATCTCTTTTTTCAAATGATTGATAAATTATAAATATCTATTAATTTTTAATCTATATAAGTGCAATAAAATTTCAATTTAACCTATATTAAATAGGAGAAAAACTATATTTTTGATATAATAAGACCATGAAACAAGAAGATATTTTACTCAAATTAAATGCCTTATATGATACTGATGTTTTAGAACATTTTCCAAAAGAATATCTTTATCTTTATAATACACCTATTGATAAAATCGAAGAAGAGGGAAAAGATATCATTGTTTTTGGTTCAATTAGTGATATTAAATCTATTAGAACTCCTTTGTCCATTATTCGTTTTAAAATCAATTACTTAAATAAAGTTTTATCTTGTGCTATTTTTAATCAGCCTTTTTATATCAATGTTCTAAAAAAATTTAATAAATATTGTCTTGTTTGTCGCTATAAAAAGAAAACTAAATCTTATATTGTCCGCTATGTTATAAAAGAAGATTCACCTTATTTAAGAACTAAAATTAAACCGATATATACTTTGCCAAAAGGAGTTTCTCAACTTGATTTTATAAACTTAATCGAAGGAATCTTAATTCAAAAATCACAATATATTACCAATAAACTCCCTAAAAAAATCTGTGATAAATATAAATTTGAAGATCGCTATTTAGCTTTTAAAGATGTTCATTTTCCTTTAAACGAAGATGCTTTAAAAAGAGGACTCCGTGTTTTTAAATATGAAGAAGCCCTCCAATATTCTTTAGCAACTTCAGTTATAAAAAAATATAGAAATTTAATAAAAAAACAAGTGACAACTTTAATTGATATAAATGAAGTTGACACTTTTATAAATAAATTAACCTTCAAATTAACTGGTGATCAACTAAATGCTATTCATGAAATAGTTTTTGATATGAATAAAACTCAAATTATGAATCGTTTATTACAAGGTGATGTTGGAACTGGTAAAACTCTTGTTGCTTTGTGTGCGCTTTATGCTAATTACCTTCGACATGGTCAAGGTGCTTTGCTCGCTCCAACAAAAATATTAGCTCAGCAACACTATGAAAACGCCTGCAAATTATTTAAAGATACTCCAATTAAAATTAAGTTTTTAGCTGGAAATCTAAAAACCAAAGAAAAAGATAAAATCAATAAATTATTAGAGTCTGGAGAAATAGATATAATTATCGGAACTCATACATTGATGTCTCAAAATATAAAATATAAAAATTTAACGCTTTCCATAATCGATGAACAACAAAATTTCGGAGTAGAACAAAGAAATGCTCTTATCAATAAAGGAATGAATGCTGATCTTTTGATGATGACTGCAACACCTATTCCACGTACTCTTTCGAAAATTATCAATAATGATATGGATGTTAGTTCATTGAATGAGTTTCCATCAAAAAAAAGAAATGTCAAAACTATGGTTGTTCAGTCTGTTGATAAAATTATCAATAAAGCAATTTTAAGAGCCTTAGAAATAAAAAGACAAGTATTTATAGTAGCTCCAAAAATCATTGAAACAGGAACTGGGAAAAAAATATCCGTTGAAACTATTTTCGCCCAAATGGCAACTGAATATGGCGAAGATAATGTTGCGCTTTTACATGGTAAAATGAAAGAAGAAGAACGCAACAAAATTTACGATGAATTTAAATCTGGAGAAAAACTAATTTTAGTTGCCACTTCCATCATTGAAGTTGGTATCGATATTCCTCATGCTTGTTTAATGGTTATATATTCAGCTTCTACTTTTGGTCTTTCTTCTTTACATCAATTAAGAGGAAGAATTGGTAGAGATGGAGAGTCAGCTTTAGCTCTTCTAGTCTATGACGACGATGATCAAGAAAACTATGAAAGATTAAAATACTTGGCTGATAATGAAGATGGCTATAATATTGCCAAATATGATCTTATTCATCGTGGATCCGGCTCTTTAACTGGAAGCAATCAAAGTGGTGACAGCGACTTAAAAGTAGCTAATTTTGCTAACGATCAAGTCATTTTTGAATATGCTATAAAAGATAGTGTAGAAATATTAGAAAATCTTGATGATGTCGATTATAGAATTTACTATTCCAATGTCTTAAAAAATCTTTCAGATTATAAATTAGATTAATTTTAGTTAATTTAAAAAAATTAATATTTTGAACATTATTATAATTTTATTTTTTTACCTTTTGAAATATACTATTTAAAAAATTTAAAGGAGCAGTTGAGTATGGCCAAAAAAGGACAAAAATTTAAACATTATAGCAAGGATTTAAAATTATTGGTTGTTCAAGAATATCTTTCTCACAAATATTCTCTTCAATCACTTGCAAGAAAATATAATATTTCTTCTATAGAAACCATTCTCCATTGGGCTCAAGACTATTGCAAAGATGGCGAACTTGCATTTGAAGAAAAAAGAGGAAGAGCTACCAAAGAAAATTCACCTTTTAAAGGTAGACCTAGAATTCGCTTTGTTTCCGAAAATGAAAAAGAAGAATATTTAAAACAAAAAGAAGAATATTATAAAAAAGATTAATCAATCCACAATCGCATTTTAAAAGACTCGCTCAATCGCGAGTTTTTTTTGTTTGTTGTTGAAATAAAGAATAGTTATCCACAGATTTTATAAGTTTTCCACAATTGTGGGTATAAAGATAAATTTCGGTGCATATCATAAAAAAAGTGCGATTATATCTATTTTTTTTGATGTGGAAAACTTTTTTGAGTGTGGAAACATTTCCACTATTTCCACCACAATTTATCCACAATCCACTTTTCAACAAGTTTTCCACAATTCAAAATGTGGAAAACTCTAAAAACACTAATAACTACTAATTTTTTCCTAAAAGCAATTGTGGAAAATTCGTAAGTTGCTTCTTTCGACAAAAAATTTATGTAGAAAACTCTCTAAAATAAGAATAAAATACAAGAGCATTAATATCGGAGAATTATATGATAAACATAAAAGAAATATGGAACATGACACTGAAGTGTATTGAAGATAAAATTCCGCAAAAAATATATGAAAATTATTTTGATGATGTAAAACTATTATCTTTAGATAAAAATATTGCTACTGTTGTCGTACCAAACGAACTTTCTAAAACTTTATTAGAAGGTCAATATAAACAAAATCTTCAAGATTCCTTGTTAGAAGTAACCGAAACTCTTTATGATTTGAAATTCATTCTCTCTAGTGAACTTGAAGAAAACACTTCTTCTACTTCATCAGAAAATCTTAGTAAAGCTTCTTTTTTTAAGCATTCTAAACTCAATCCTAATTATACATTCGATAATTTTGTTGTTGGAGAAAGCAATGAATCTGCCTATAAAGCCAGCCATTTAATTGCTGATCATCTTGCAACATTAAATCCTTTATTCATCTATTCTGCTTCTGGTTTAGGAAAAACTCATTTGATGCACGCCATTGGAAACTATGTTTTATCAGTGACACCATTAAAAAAAGTTTTATATATTACAGCAGAAGACTTTGTTGATGAATATGTTCGTTTTTCAACTAAAAGAGACAAAAATAACGTTTCAATGAAGGATTTTTTTATCACAGTTGATGTCTTTTTAATCGATGATATTCAATTTTTAGCTGAAAAGACTCAAACTTGCGAAATGTTCTTCCATATATTCAATCTTTTAGTAAGTAATAATAAGCAAATAGTTATCACTTCTGATCGCGATCCAAAAAAATTAGAAGGCCTTGAAGAGCGCTTAGTATCTCGCTTCTCTAGCGGATTAACCGTTTCAATCAAAGTACCTGAAATCGATACTTTAATGAATATTTTAAAACTTAAGATTAAAGCATCCGGTCATGATTTAAATCTATTTCCTGATGATGTCTTATTATATTTAGCTCAAAACAATTCTAAAAATGTCCGCGAACTTGAAGGAGCTTTAAATAGAATAGTCTTCTATAATATGATCAATAAAAATCCTGGTCCTATAACGATGGATTTAGTTCACCAAGCTTTCGATAATGAAGTTGTTAAAGATCACAAAGAAAGTTTAAGTCCGGAAAAAATAATATCTACAACAGCTAGCTACTATAATTTAGCTCCTAGTCAATTAACTAGCAAAGTTAGAATCAATCAAATAACTTTCGCTAGACAAATAGCAATATATCTTTGCCGAGAATTATTGGATATCCCTTTTTCACAAATTGGAAAAATCTTTTCCAGAGACCACTCAACCATCATGTCCAGTGTACAAAAAGTGGAAAACTTATTGAAAGATGATAATCAAACTATCCATGCTATAAACCAATTAAAAGATCAATTAAAAACTCGATAAAATCTTCATTTTAATGGCTTTAAATGATAAAATATAGCCAAGGTTATCCACACTATCCACTCTTTCCACGCCCCTTATTACTATTATTATAAAAAAGAAGGAAAATAATAAATATGAAAAAAATAAGCGAATTTTCAAAAAAATTTTATCAAATCGATGAAGCTTCACTTCAATCTTCGCATAATAAATTAAAACTCGTTGCTAATCGATCAGCTTTCTTAAAAATATTAAATTCAGTAATCGATGGTATCCCAGCAAAATCAGCTGATCCTAACTACATGAATTTTTTAATTACAATCAATGATGAAGAAAAAACAATACTTGCCAGCGATGGTGCTATTACAATTATTCATTCTTTAGCCAATGATGAAAATCCAGTTTTAAAATCTTATGAACCTGGAACAATTGAAATTCCTGCTCGTCATTTTGTCAGCATTATCAGCAAATTAGAAGGCGAAGAAGTAATACTTACTCAAATAGAAAATTCCTTTTTAAATATTACTGATAATTATTCTAACTTTAATATAAAATGTAGCCGTGGTGAAGAGTTTCCTCAATTAGATATTCATTTTACCAGCAGTCATACATTTGAAATCGATGGAAATGATTTTTTAAATCTTTATAATTCAACAGCTTTTGCTGTTGCAACCCGTGGTCCTAAAAAACATTTCTACGGTGTTAAAATTGGTGTAAATAATAATATTTTAGAATTTGTTGCTACAGATAGTTATCGTTTAGCTCAAAGAAAAGTCGCAGTAGAAAATAACGAAAAGTTTTATTTTATTGCCCCAGTTAAAGCTTTATCTTTGGTTGCTAAATACTGCGAAGGAAAAAAAGTCCTTATAAGTGAAGATAATAATTTAGCATCATTTAAAGTTGATAATTTAACTGTAATTAGCCGTTTATATGTAGGAGAATTCCCAAATATTGATCGTATTATTCCAGTTTCTACTCCTTTTGTTTTAAATGTCGATAGTAAAATATTTTTAAATGCTTTAGATCGTGTTGCTACAATTTTAGATGCAGGTAAAGGTCAATGTGTCGTCTTGAAATGCAATGAAGATGAAGCTGAACTATTTGCAAGATCTGAACAAGTCGGTAATTCAGCTGATCCTTTAGCTGGAGCAGAATTTGAAGGAAATCAATTTGAAATAAGCTTTAATTATTCCTATGTCAACGATGCTATCAAAGCTTTAAATAGTGAAAAAATTCATCTTTGTTTCGCTAGTGAAGGCACTGCTTTCTTAGTAAAAAATGATGATCCAAATAATATTCAAATAGTTACCCCTTTACGTTCTTCAGCAAGCAATTAAAAAAGAAATATTTTGAGGGCTTTTGGCCCTCTTTTTTTGTTACGTTATTTCAAATATTTCCTATATTATATTAAAGTAAATATATAAATATATACTATATAAACTAACTAATTTATGGTATAATAAAAAAGATTAGCGAGGTGCTTATGAAAGATGTAAAAATTTCAACAGAATTTATTCGTTTAGGCCAACTTGTTAAATTATTGGATTTAGTTGATACAGGTGGTCAAGTAACAGTTTATCTGCTTTCAAATGAGATCCTTGTCAATGGTGTTGACGAAAAACGTCGCGGAAAAAAGCTTTATCCGAATGATGTTGTAACACTTGATGGCGAGGAATATAGAATATGTTCTTAAAACATCTTGGATTAAGAAACTTTCGCTCATATAAAAATTTGAATATTGATATAAATTCTAATCTTAATTTTATTTATGGAGCTAATGGAACGGGAAAGACTGGACTTCTTGAAGCTATAAGCTTTCTTTCCGAAACACGCTCTTTTAAAAAATGTGATGATAAAGAACTTATAAATACCAAAGAAAAGTTTGCTTCAATAGAAGGAACTTATGAAGATGGCGATTATAAGCATGAAATAAATGCATTGATAGAAGAAAAAGGAAAAACTTTTATTCTCGATGATGTGAAGAAAAAAACAACCGCTCAGGTCATAGGAAATCTTCTTACAGTTTCTTATGAACCATCACAAGTGTTCCTTTTTAAAGATGAGCCGAATTTAAGAAGGAGGATGATGAATGAAACTTTGTCTCCAATCGATGCTCAGTATCTTTATTCATTGGGAAGATACAATAAATATTTAAGAGAACGGAATCAAGCTTTGAGCTTAGATTATGATAGAGATGTTATCAGAGTTTTAACGCAAGAATTGATTATGAGTTCTTATCGAATTATGGTCATGCGGAGAAGATTTGTTAAAAGATTGGATATCGAAGTAAATAAAAATTTTAAAAAATTAGACAAATCAGATAAAGAAGTGCATTTATCATATTTAACAAATTATCCTTTTGAGGACAATTTGGAAGATTATATAGAAGCGATGAAAAAAGCTTTTGAAGCGAGAAGAAGCGAAGAAGCGACGAGAAAAACAACTCTTATAGGAATTCATAGAGATGATATAAAAGCTAGCTTAGATGGGCTGGATTTAGCTTCTAGCGGGTCACAAGGTCAAAATAGATTGGTGACAATAGCGATAAAGATCTCGATAGCTAATTTGATATTAGAAGTGACAAAGAAACCTCCTATATTACTTCTGGATGATATTTTTTCAGATTTAGATATAGATCATATAAATTCTTTGCAAGATGAATTGAAAAATTATCCTGGTCAAATATTTGCAACAGGGTGCAATATCCTTGGTGAAACAAAAGATTGGGATTTACTTAAAATAGTCGATCAGAAAATTGAAAGGAGTAACTGATGATGGAAAAAGAAGAAAAAACTTCAATCGAAGATGAAGAAGAATTTGAACCAGATCAAGAAAAAGAAAATTTTGATGAAGTTCAAGTTAAATATGAAGTACTTTCTGAAGAACAAGAGAGACAACAAGAATTAGCAAAAGCTGATTATAATGCGGATGATATTACGGTTTTGGAAGGTCTTGAACCTGTTAGAATGCGTCCAGGTATGTATATCGGTACAACTTCTGAAAGAGGTCTTCATCACCTAATTCGAGAAATTGTCGATAATGCTGTCGATGAAGCTTTAGCTGGATATTGTAAAAATATCGGTGTTACCATTCATAAGGATAACAGCGTTACTGTTTCTGATGATGGACGTGGTATTCCATGCGGTATAGTTGCTAAAACCGGTAAATCAGCTGTTGAAACGGTTTATACAGTTTTACATGCTGGCGGTAAATTTGAAGGCTCTGATGGCTATAAGGTCTCAGGTGGTCTTCATGGTGTTGGTGCTTCTGTTGTCAACGCTTTATCATTATTTGTTGAAGTCCAAGTTAAAAGAGAAGGAATCATTCATTTGATTCGTTTTGAAAATGGCGGTCATGTTGTTGCTCCAGGTTTAAGAGAGATTGGAACTTGCCCTGAAAATGAAACAGGAACACAAGTAACATTTTTAGCAGACCCAACTATTTTCACACAAACAACAGTTTATAATTATTCAGAAGTCCGCGATTATTTGCGCCAAACAGCATTTTTAAACAAGGGATTATGCATCGATTTATATGATGAAAGAACTCCTGAATTAACTCATGATAGATTCTTATATGCTGGTGGTATTAAAGAGTATGTTGCTTATATGAATGGCGGACAACGTCTTGTAACACCGACAATCTATTATTTTGAAGGAAAAGCTCAAGATATCTTTGTAGAAGCAGCTTTCCAACCTACTGAAGCTCAACTTCCACAAATCCGTTCTTTCTGTAATAACATCAGAACTACAGGCGGCGGTACTCATGAAGAAGGATTCCGTTTAGCTATTGGTCGTGAATTGAATAATTATTTCTATAAAGCAGGCTTAAATAAAGCTAGTGGCGAATCTTTTAAATATGAAGATTTGATCGAAGGTATGACAGTAGTTATCTCTGTCAAACACCCAGATCCGCAATATGAAGGACAAGTTAAAGATAAATTAGGAAACGAAGAAGTAAGACGTGTTGTTTCCTCAGTCATCGGCGAACAATTAAAAGAATATTTAATGGAACATCCTGATGAAGGTAAATTGCTCTATAAACGTGTTGAGAGAGCTTATCGTGGAAGAAAAGCTGCCGAAAGAGCTCGTCAAGCGGCAAGCAAGAAAACATTTACTGGATCGATGCCAGATAAATTAGCTGATTGTATTTCCAAAAATCCAGAAGAGAGAGAATTGTTCATCGTTGAGGGTAATTCCGCTGGTGGTTCAGCTAAAAATGGCCGCGATAGTTATACTCAAGCTATTCTTCCTTTAAGAGGTAAAATATTAAACGTTCAAAAAGCTCAAGCTACTAGAATTGAAAAAAATGCTGAAATAGATAACATGATTCAAGCTATCGGAACAGGTATCAATGATCATTTTGAACTCAGCAAACTTCGCTATCATAAAATTATTATTATGACTGATGCTGATGTCGATGGTTCACATATTAGAATCTTACTTTTAACTTTCTTCTATCGCTTTATGAAACCACTTGTTGAGCAAGGATATATCTATATTGCTCAACCACCACTTTACCAATTGAAATATGCTGGACATGAATATTATTGTTTCCGCGAAGAAGAACTTCCTGTTTTACGTTCAAAGCTTCCAGAAAACGCTAAATATTCTTTGCAACGTTATAAAGGTCTTGGTGAAATGGATGCTTCTCAGCTCGCTGAGACAACTATGGAAAAAGATAAACGTAAATTGCTTCGAGTTACTGTTCAAGATGCTGAAGATGCTGAAACAGCGCTTCTTGATCTGATGGGCAATAATGTTGAGCCACGTAAAGAATATATCAGTGCTAACGCACAATTCGCAAAGAACTTAGACTTTTAATGAAGGAGTGAAATATGAGTGAAGAAAAAGATGAAAAATTAGAAGATTTCGACGAAGAAGATTCTAATCAAGACTCCGAACAAATTGAAGATGGCGAAAAGCCTTTAGATCCTAACGAAGTTACGGAAGAAGAAGCTAATAAAATAAAAGGTGACGCCTTAGAAGGTGTTACCGAAGGTATTCAAGGTGGTGTTGAAGATACAGAAATGGGTCCTCAAATTAAAAGCTCCTTCCTTGAATATGCGATGAGCGTTATTGTTGCTCGTGCTTTGCCAGATGCTAGAGATGGTTTTAAACCAGTTCATCGCCGTATCATTTACGGTATGAATGCTATGGGTATGCAACCTGATAAACCGTTTAAAAAGTCAGCGCGTATCGTCGGTGACGTCATGGGTAAATATCACCCTCATGGCGATAGTTCTATCTATGATGCAATGGCTCGTTTAGCTCAAGATTTCGCTATGCGTTATCCTCTTGTTGATGGTCATGGTAACTATGGTAGCCAAGATGGTGATGAACCAGCAGCTATGCGTTATACCGAAGCGAGAATGAGCAAACTTTCGCTTGAAATGATTCGTGAAATCAATAAAAATACAGTAGATTTTGTTGATACATATGATGGAGATGGAAAAGAACCAGTAGTTTTACCAGCCCGTTTACCAAATCTTTTGATCAACGGCTCTTCAGGTATTGCTGTCGGTATGGCAACAAATATTCCTCCTCACAATTTGACAGAAGTAATTAATGGTGCACAAGCTTTGATAAAAAATCCAGATTTAACACCATTTGAAATGATGAATTATATCAAAGGACCTGATTTCCCAGGTGGTGGTATCATTATGGGAAGATCAGGAATTCGCAAATATTTTGAAACGGGTTCTGGCTCTGTTTGTGTTCGTGGTAAATATCAAATTACAGAGAAAAACGGCCGTACTTCTATCGTCTTTACCGAACTTCCATATATGGTCAATAAAAAAGAATTGGCTAAGAAAATTATGGATTTGGTCAATAATAAGACAATTGAAGGAATTACAGGTATCAACGATTATTCCTCTCATAAAGTTGGAACAAATTTCCAAATCGATTTGAAAAAAGGTGTCAATGCTGAAATTACATTGAATCATCTTTTCAAATATACAAAACTTGAAGACCGTTTTGCAGTTAATATGTTGGCTCTCGATAATGGTATTCCTAAAGTTTTGAATATTAAGCAAGCGTTGGAAATCTATATTCGTTTCCAATGCGAGGTTATTGAAAGAAGAACAAAATTCGATTTAGAAAAATCTCGCAACCGCATGCATATTTTAGAAGGCTTGATCAAAGCGGTAAATAATATCGATGAAGTCATCCGTATTATCCGTGAACAAAAGACAGTAGATTTAGCCTCAGCTGCTTTAATTGCTGCTTTTGGATTTAGCGAAGCTCAAGCAAAGGCTATTTTAGAGATGAGAATGTATCGTCTTGTCGGCCTTGAAATTGAGAAATTAGAAAATGAATTAACAGAACTTAAAAAATCCATCGAATGGTTTGAATCGATTCTTGCAAGTCATGATGTCTTACTCCAAGTCTGTTATGATGAACTTGAAGAAATCAAAAAGAAATATGGTGATGAACGCCGTACAGATATCAATGAAAGTGAATTGAGCGGAGAAGATGAAGATCTCATCGAAGATCGTTCAATCCTTATCGCTTTGACAAATACTGGCTACATTAAGAGAATGGATCCAAGCGAATTCAAAGTACAAAACCGCGGTGGTATCGGCGTTAAAGGTATGTCGACTAAAGAAGATGATAGCGTTCAAATTTTAACGCGTTCAAAGACTAAGACCGATGTTTTATTCTTTACATCTAATGGTCGTGTATTCCGCTTAAGAGGATACCAAATTCCGGAAGGAAGCCGTCAATCTAAAGGAATACCAATTGTCAATTTATTGCAACTTGGTGATAAAGAAAAAGTATTATCCATCATCTCTGTTGAAGAATATGATGCAGAACATTATTTATTCTTTGTCACAAGAAAAGGCGTTGTAAAACGTTGTTCAGTTGATAATTTTGAACGCATAAATCGAAATGGTAAAATCGCAATAGAACTCAAAGAAGATGATACTTTAGTAGATGTTAAATATACTGATGGAAATTGCTATATCATTTTAGGATCATCCGAAGGTAAGGTCTGTATGTTCAAAGAAGAAGAAGTTAGATCGATGGGCCGTACAGCTAGTGGTGTCAAAGGTATGAACCTTGAAGAAGGTGGTCATATTGTTGGTGTTGCTACTTCCTTAGAGGGAGAAAATATTCTTTCTGTTTCTGAAAAAGGGTTAGCTAAGATGACAAACTACAAAGAATATCGTTTGACAAAACGTGGTTCTAAGGGTGTTATCACAATGCGTATCACAGAAAGAACTGGTGCATTAATTGCTATCAAGACTGTCAAAGGAGATGAATCATTACTCATTTCTACAGATGGTGGTACCATCATGAAGACAGAGATTAAACAGATTTCTGTTTTAGGACGTAACTCATCTGGTGTTAAATTGATTACTTTAAGAGATGGAGAAGCTATTTCTTCGATGACTCTTGAACCAAATGTTGATAAGGAACTCGAAAAGATTGCTGAAGAAGAACCTGTTCAACCACAAGAAGATATTTCCAAAGCAATCGCCGAAGAATTAAATGTTCAAGGTGATGATGATGATATCTGATAATTTAATTATATTTGTACCAAACATAGTGCGAGCAAAAAACAATTTTGTTCGCACTAGATTAAGTTGTTTTGTAAAAAAACTCATTGAAGCAAATGGATATAAAACAACAAATGATTCTAGTGAAAACTATGATATTATCCATTTTCCTAGTTATTTAGACTATATTGATAACGATTATGTTATAAAAGGAAAAAAGCGAAACAAAAGATTTATTATCAATGGTCTCACCAGTGTTGAAGAATTTGAAAAGATTGAAAATAATACTTTTAGATTAAAAAAAGAAGTTATTGAAGTTTATAATGAAGCTTTTACTGTCATCGTATTTTTTGAAACACAGAAAATAGCTCTTCGACATTTAGGAATTACTTCACCTATTCAAGTTATTAAACCGATAGGTGAAAAATTTAAAGAAGATACTGAGATATTTAAAACATCTTTTGCTTCAGCCTATGGTTTACAAAATTCACAAAAATATGTAATCAATTACGGTCTTTATGATTCTGATGCTTTTGATGATTATGCAAATCTAGCGAGAATTATGCCAGATTTAGAATTTTATTATTTTGGTAAAAAGTTTGATTCGTTTTTGATCAGCAAAAGATATGAAGATACTAAAAGAATACCTAATCTTCATTTTGAAAATCTTCCTCCGATTGAACTTGTCGATGCAATGTTTTATTCGAGCACATTATTTTTAGTTACAACAAATCATAAAATTGATTGCTTATATTTGATGGACTGCATGCTCAATAGAATACCTATTGTCATTAAGAAAAATGTGTTTTTTGAAGAAATGATAGAAAATCACGCAATTGAAGTTGATAATTTTGATGATTTCTATAATAGTGTTCGAAATATTTTGCAAAACAATAAAATTGAAGAAGCCTATGAATATGCAAGTAAAATTACATATGAAACCGAGAAGGGAAAACTTGCTCGGATTTATGAGAAGTATTTAAAGTTATGAAAAGAATAAATCCATATATTTCAAAAGAAAGAATGTCAAAATATATTTTGAATTCTCTGCTTCCAATATTATTTAATGGCATAATTATTGGAATGCTTGTTGGTGTAGTGGTATGGGGGTACAATTTCTGTGCAGAACATATCGTTGAATTTTCTAGCCATATTTATAAAAGTGTCCACGAAAATTTAGTTTTTATGCCACTATTGCTTTTAGGAGTTGGTCTTATAGCTTGTTTGATGGCTTTGCTTTTAAAATTTATTCCAGAGCTTGCCGGTTCTGGTATTCCTTATACTGAAGGGGTAATGCGTGGGCAGTTGAAATTTAAAAAAGTGAAGATGTTTTTTGGAACTATAATTTATAGTTTCATAACATTTTTTGCTGGATTACCTTTAGGAAGTGAAGGTCCTTCTGTTCAATTAGGAGGACTTGTAGGTAATAACGTTAACGCTGTTGAAGAAAAGATACGCTGGAGAAGTAAAGCGTGGAATAGACTTTCTATTACATCGGGTGCTTCTGCTGGTTTAGCTGTTGCTTTCAACGCTCCTTTAACCGGTTTGATTTTCGCTTTGGAAGAAGGACATAAAAAATTCTCACCAACCATTTTATTATCAACTGCTAGTACAGTTATTTTCGCTTTATTAACAAGCAGATTATTAAATTATGTATGCCATATCAAAGATAGTTTTAATTATTTTATCTTTGATTTTGGAAATATAGAAGTATTGCCATATAATAGCCTTTGGCTTTTAATTATTCTCGGTTTAGGAATAGGTATAGTCGCTGCATTATTTTCTTTATTGCTCCATTATATTCGTGTATTCTATGCTAAATTTAAAATAAAACCAATTGTAAAATTACTTATAGCTTTCCTCTCTGTTGGAATCATCGGAGTATTTTTTACCGATGTTTTAGGCGGAGGCAGTTCTCTTATTAAAAAGTTGGTTATGTTTGATGAAAATGGTGCTTTTGTTTTAGGAGCTGGTTCGGTTGCTTTATTGCTTTTATTTAAAGTAGTTCTTATTTCCTTATCTTCAACTTCGGGAACTACCGGTGGTTTATTTATTCCTCTTTTAACTATTGGTGCTTTAGTCGGTGGTTTATTCGGTCACTTATTCATTTCTTTAGGAGTTATGGAAGAGCAATATTATACAATGTTTATTGTCATAGCTATGGCCAGTATGATGGCTGCTGTTGTTAGAGCTCCGCTTACAGGTATAATTCTTGTTTCAGAAATTACTGGACAATTATTAAATGGTTTCTTGCAAACAGCAGTAGTTGTTGTCATTGCATATTTTGTTGTTCAACTTTTAAATATAACTCCATTATATGATGAATTACTTGATGGAACATTAGATGCTTTACATAAAGGGAAAACAAAAAAGAGACTTATCATTGAAGAAAAAATTGATGAAGGATCTTTTGTTGTTGGAAGAAGTATTAGAGATATTTTATGGCCAGCTGGAGTATATATTGTCTCTGTTGCTAGAATGAAACGCGATGGTCAGGTTGCTTATTCTAACGATGATAAAGAAGGTGAAAGACTTATTCATGCTGGAGATGTCTATATGATGAAAGCTGATACATATGATATCGATGCAACATTAGATGAATTAAGGGCTTTGACCAGTGTTGAAAAAAGAATTGACGATGATAAAGTTACCATTGTTGATAACGGAGATAAAAAGATTAAAGAATCATTAGAAAAAAATGATTAAATCTAAAAGATTAGTTAAAGATTAAAATGTACCTGGTGAAATGTACACTTAATAAAAGTGTTCTACTCACTGGGTTTTATTATGTGATAAAAAATGAAAGTAACATTTAATTTAGAATAATTAGTTTGAGAAAAAATATGAAAAAATTACTGATGGGAGCAGTAAAGTAAGTAATATTTTTTGTCTGTTTATTTCTTGTTTCTTTTTTCCGACAAAAGAAAAATGATTTTTTTTGGAGGTATATTTATGAATTTTTATGGCAGAGAAGAAGAACAAAAAAGAATAGATTATTTATTATCGAAAGCTGATTTTGCTTCTGGAATTGTTTATGGAAGACATCGTCTTGGTAAAACAGAATTATTGAGACATTGTTTCTATAAATCTAAAAAAACTTTTATTATTTATCAATGTAACCAAGAGAATGAAAGAAGCAATATTGATGATTTAGTCAAGATTATAAAGGATACTTTAGGAATAAAAAATTTATATTTTGAATCATTTATTGATGTCATAGAATTTCTTTTTGAATATGCCCAGGATAAAGAACTATGTTTTGCAATTGATGAATATCCATATGTCAGAAAGATAATTGATGGATTAGATTCTAAATTGCAAAGATTAATTGATAATTTTCAAAATAAGACTAAAATAAAATTTTTCTTACTAGGTAGCAGCATTGCAACAATGGAAAGTATTTTAAGTGAAAGCAATCCGTTATATAGAAGATTTAATCTTTCTATTTTGTTAAAGGAAATGGATTATTATGATTCAGCTAAATTTTATAGTAGCTTTTCAAATGAAGATAAAGTTAAACTTTATGCTGCTTTTGGTGGAGTTCCTTTTTATAATAAACAAATTGATTCTAAATTGACAGTAAAAGAAAATATTATCAATTTATTAAGTGGACAATTTTCTCATTTGTTATCTGAAATAACAGCTAACATCAAGGAAGAATTGGTAAAAATTAATAATGCATATACAGTTTTTTCAAGTATTGCTGGAGGAGCTTTTCATTATTCGGATATTTTAGCAAAGTCACGGATAAATTTAACCAGTTCGCTATATGATACTTTAGAAGTTTTGAGAAAAATGGATCTTATATCATATGTTTGTCCTATTAATGATAAAAATAATAAGAAAAAATTTGGTTATGTATTAACAGATAGTGCGGTGTTTTTTTACTATAAGTTTATTTATCATAATCTCTCTAGTCAAAATATTTTAAATGATGAAATGTTTTATGACAATTATATAGAAGAAGGATTTTTAAATGATTTTGTTCCTAAAGCTTTTGAGAAAATTGCTAAGCAATATTTGATTAGAAAAAATATGGAAGGGCTTATAAAACCATTTATCGAAGATATAGGAACATATTGGTATGATAACCCTAAAGAAAAAAAGAATGGTCAATTTGATTTAGTTACTAAATCTAAAGATGGATATATTGTTTATGAAGTTAAATTTACTAATTCTAAAATAGATAATAAAATTGTTAAAGAAGAAATATCTCAAATTGCGGAAACTAATTTAAACCCTATCAATTTTGGCTTTGTTTCAAAATCAGGTTTTGATATCAGCAATGATAATAATTATATATTGATATCATTAGATGACATTTATTATTAAAAAAGGTTAAATTTACTCAATATTTAGTTTGCAAGAGTGATATTTTATTAAATGTAAAGGAAACTTTACGTGGCTGTCAAGGAAAAGACATTTCAAAAAAGAGCTTGAGTTAATATAATTGAAACTAGGAGGTGCGAAATATGACACTAGGTGAAAGAATAGCACAGCTAAGAAAAAATAAGAATATGACTCAGGAGGATTTAGCTGAAGAATTATCCGTATCAAGACAAACTATTTCAAGTTGGGAAAATGATGGTTCTTTGCCTTCAACAGATCAATTTGTTAAATTGGCTAAATGTTTTGATGTCAGTCTTGATTATCTTATTTTAAATAAGGAAGAAGAGAAGAATAACAAGGATGAAAATAAGGAGATGAAATTCCATATATTAAATATGGTTATATTCTTCATTATAGGTTTTATGCCTTTGTTGAATATCATCATTTCTTATGCAACTTATCGGGCATGGATCGGGTTACTGGTTTATGTTATTTTTGTTGGAATATCTATTTTTGGATTTTTCCTCAATTCTTATCATTTTAAATATAGTTCTAGCTATACGGATTCAAATAGATTGAGACTAGGAAAAGATTCTATTGTTATGACATTTATCTCCTTTTTATCAATAGGTATCTATCTTCCATTACCAATTATGGATGTTATATATAAGGCGATAGGACATGTTGCTATTTCTGCTACTGTAATTCCAACTTTTTCTAATTATTTAATTGGAGCTTTAATTGGTGTTATTGTAGTTTTTATTCCAATTTACTTTATTGATAAAAAAATAAAATCTGATTACAAGATGACTGATAATGGCCTTTTTAAAGAATTGATTATAGAAAATATTTTCCCATTTGTTTCTATGGTTTCAATCATTGTTGGATTTCTTTTTGTCACAGCTATGGGGAGTCAATATATCGATGGCTTTATGACAATTTTAGGAAATATTTTAGGAGGAATATTTATATTCTTTGTTCCAATGCTAACTTGTTTTTTGATCAATAGACATAAAAATAGATGTTATAAAATACCGATGATTTTATCTATTATTCCTTCTTTATTTTTCTATGTTAAATCACTTAATACAAGTGATAATGTTTCTGTAATTGAAACATCTATTTGCTTAGCTATTTCTTCATTATTTGTAATATATCTATTAGTTATAGCGATTAAGAATAAAAATAAGAATTTCTATTTATTATTTGGCGTAAGTGTTTTAACTTTATTTGCAACATTCTTATCTGCTGTCGGAAGAAATTTAGAAAATACATTCTATATTACTTTGATAATTGCTGTTGTTGGTATATTTGCTTATATGGTTGTTAACTCAATTGTTTATGCTAAAAACAAAAGAATAGAACAAAAAGTTATAGAAAATAATTAATTCAAATTAATTAAAGTTTGGTGCTGAGAAATTAAAAAAATCAGCACCTTTTTTAATTCACATTTGTTCTTAATAATTAACACTGCATAAACGCTTAGTTTTGATATACTGAAAATATAAGGAGAAAAAAATATGTTTCAGGATAAACTTAAAGATTTAAGAAAAGAAAAGGGCATCACACAAAATGAATTGGCTAAAGAAATTTTTGTTTCAAGGAGTCTTATAGCAAAATTTGAAACAGGTACAGTTTTTCCTAGTAGAGAAATTTTAGAAAAGATTGCTTTATATTTTGATGTTCCAATTTCTGAACTTATAGAGCAAGATGAAGCAACATTGGTAGCTGTTGAGGCTCAAGATATTTCTAAAAAGATAAATCTAGTAGCTTTGATTACAATTTTGATAATTGCTGCTTCTTATTCGATAATTGGTTTTCTTCCCATTATTAGATGCTGTAGATATGTTTATCCAATTCCTCCTGGTCAAGATTATCCTAATTTTGAGTATTATTTTGTTAGCATATTTAGTGGATCATATAATTATAGAAATCCGATTGGTTTGATTTCATTTTTTATCAGTATTTGTGTTGTTATATTTTCTATTCTTAGTTTGGTGTTAAAAAAGAAATATACGCCTATTTTAAGGCTTGTAACATATCTTTTATTTTTTATCGATGTTTTTGTTGCTTTGGCAGCTGTCTTTTGTTGTTTAAGTTATATTTCTTAATTTTAGATATTTGGAAAACTCAATTTGTTATAATAAAAAAAGAAAAGAGTTATTCAAATGAAATTAGAAATAATAAAAGGAAGTGTAGTTGATTCTAAATGCGATGTTATAGTCAACGCAGCTAATGAAGGTCTTCAGGCTGGAGGCGGAGTCTGTGGAGCTATTTTTTCTGCTGCCGGTTTTTCAAAACTTCAAAGAGAATGCAATGCTATTGGTTGGTGTAAAACAGGACATGCTGTTATGACTAATGGGTATAATTTAAAAGCTAAGCATATTATTCATGCTGTTGGTCCAGTAGATTGCAATGCTGGTAAGCTAAAAGGGGCTTTTTATAATTCTTTAGTTTTAGCGGATTCTAACAATTTGAAAACCATCGGTTTAGTTCCTATTTCTTCTGGTATATTTGGCTTTCCTCTTGACCAATGTGCTGATATTGCTGTTAGAGTAATATTAGGATATCAAGCTACATCATTAGATACTTGTTATATGTATTGTTATAAGGATAATGAATATCAGGTATTTAAAGATACTTTAAATAGATATCTTAAATAGTTATTTTTATAAAAGAATAATATTAAAGGTGTTTCATTTTTTAAAAGAATGAAATACTTTTTTTGACAAATAATTAATATGTTGAAGTTATTAAATATATAAATGATAGATTTGTATATTTTTACTTTCGTTGACTAATATTTTTGAAAAGATTATAATTTTAAAAAAAGATTGGAGGGTATAATGATTTCTAAAAAAAGAGCACTAGAGATTTTGAATATCGCTTTAAAAACCGGTGCAGAATACGCAGAAATTTATCAACAAGAAGAAATTAAAAGAGTTATTTCCGTCAATTTTAAAAGAGTTGATGTCGTATCTACTTCTCTTATTGCTGGTATTGGTTTGCGTCTTATAAAAAATGGTAAACAAGTATATGGATATACTTCAGATTTGTCTTTGAAGAGTTTGAATAATTTGGCTGAACAGCTTTCTTCTTCTTTCGAAGGTGAACAAGAGGTTTTTGTTAAAGAGTTGAATTCTCCTAAGAAAAAGACTATCAATGAAGTTTTAAAACCGATAGAAGATGTTTCTACTGAAGTAATTTTAGCAAAACTTAAATTAGCTGAAAAAGCTGCATATGATGTTTCTGAACAAATAGTTAACTGCAATGTTGCTTTTTTAGGTGATATCAATAATGTTACTGTCTTTAATTCAGATGGTGTAGTTACCAGTGATTTGCGTTCTAATGTCAGAGGTATTGTTGCTGTTACTTCTATGAATGAAAAAGGCAGTTATGGTTCTCATTTTGAAGGCCCAGGCGCAATGGGTGGCTATGAAAAATTTGAAGCTGTTGATCTTGTTGAATTAGCTAAACATTCTGCTGATATGGCAATTAAAAAGAGCAATGCTCCAGATTCACCTTCAGGAAATATGACAGTTGTTTTAGGCAATGCTTTCGGTGGTGTTTTATTTCATGAAGCTTGCGGTCATCCTCTTGAAGCTTGTGCTATTGCCACCAATATGTCAAAGATGACTGGAAAGCTTGGTGAGAAGATTGCAAGCGACGTTGTAACTGCTGTTGATGATGGAACTATTAATGGAGCTTGGGGTTCTATTAATTATGATGATGAAGGTCATGAATCTACAAAGAATGTTCTCATTAAAAATGGTGTTTTACAAAATTATATGGTCGATAGATTCTATGGTAAGAAATTAGGTCTTGAAGCTACAGGATCTGAAAGAAGACAATCTTATAGATTTTTACCAACGACGAGAATGACCAATACTTATATTGCAGCGGGTAAAAGTAAACCGGAAGAAGTTATTGCCAGCGTTAAATATGGTTTATATTTGAAGTCTTTCCGCGGAGGTTCAGTAGATCCTTCGACAAATAACTTCAATTTCTCTTGCGATGAAGCTTATATAATTCGCGATGGTAAAATCTGCGAATTAGTTAAACCGGTAATTCTTGTTGGTTTTGGCTATGAGATTTTAAAGAAAATTGATATGGTAGCTGATGATTTAAAGTTGGCTGCTGGTAATTGTGGTTCATCTTCTGGTAATGTCTACGTTCAAGTTGGTCAACCTACTTTAAGAATTTCCGGAATTACTGTTGGTGGTTCGATGAAAGAAGGAGAAGCAGAATGAAATTAACTCAAGTATTAGAAAAAGCTAAAGCTCAAGGAATTAATGATTTAATTTTAAAATATGGTGTGAGTTCAAGTCTTGATGTTAATTTTGTCGGTGGAGAACTTCAAAATACAACTTTCAGCAATGATTTTTCTTTTGTTGCTAGAGGTGGAATAGATGGTAAACTTGTAAGTTTTTCCAGCGATACATTGGATAATAAGACAGTTGAGTTAATGGTAAAAACCATGAAGGATCAAAAAAATTATACTCAACCTTATGATACTGATTTAATCATTGATAAGCCTGATTTTCCTTATGCAAAAAATAAAACTTATTATTCTCAACTTACTAAACTTCAAGTTCCTGATCTTGTAAAAATTGGCGAAGAACTTTCTAAGGCGGTTGCTAGCAAAGATCCACGAATTAAAAACACGGAAATTGAAGTTGGTGTCAGTTCTTCTAGCAGCGAATTTTTAAATAGCAAAGGCTTAAATTTAAAAAGCAAAAGTTCTTATTTAATTGTCTCTTGCCAAGTTGTTGCTGAAGAAGGGAAAGAAACTGTTTCTGACTATGTTTTAAAAACATATACAAATGTTAAAAAGGTTAATGTTAATAAAATTGCTGATGAAGTCAGCAAAAAGACTTTAGCTAAACTCCATGGAAAAGCTGGTGTTGGTGGAACTAAAACTTGTTTATTAAAACCTGCCGCTTTTGATTCCATCGTATCAATTATCACTGGTCATTTTTCTATGTTTGATGTTGATAGAAAGATGTCTTTACTTGTCGATAAGTTAGATAAGAAAGTTTTTTCTGATCTTTTAACAATAGAAGAAAAACCTAATACCAATGATATTTTCTCAGAAAGTTATGATGGCGAAGGCTATCCTACTTCTAATAAGGTTCTTGTCGAAAAAGGTGTTATCAAAACTTATCTTTATGACCAAGAAATGGCTAAAAAGTATAATCATGTTCCAACTGGTAACGGATATGGTTCTCCAGTAGTTCATCCAGGTGTTTCTAAAATTGAAATAAGTTCTGGTGAAACAAAAGAGAAAGATTTAATTAAATCAATTGCTGATGGTTATGTAATTACTTCTTTAACTGGTGGCAATGCAGGTATTGATTATCAAACAGGAGGATTTACTCTTTCTGCTGAAGGCTTCTATGTCAAAAATGGTCGCATTAAATATGCGGTAAATCAATTTACTATCGGTGGAGATGTCATTTCTTTCTTACAAAATGTTATCGGTCTTTCTGATAAACAAGAAGATTTATTCGGTGGTGACAAGATTCCTTCTGCTTTAGTTAAAGATGTTGTTGTCTCTTGCTAAATAATTACAAAAAAATAATAGATTCTTATTAATTTAACGTTAATAAGGATCTATTTTTTTTGTTTTGTAAAATTTTTAATAGCGCTTACATAAATTTGTTTATTTCAGAGCTCAAGATAACTATAATGTTTATAGAAGGTAAAAGAAATGAAAAAATTAACTTTTAGACATTGGTTAAGTTTGATTCTTATTGGACTTACTGGACAATTTGCTTGGACTATTGAGAATATGTATTTCAATGTTTATCTTTTTAATACAATTTCTCAAAACTACAGCTATATTTCAGCGATGGTTGCTGCGAGTGCGGTTGTTGCTACTTTAACTACTTTATTGATAGGTGTTTTATCTGATCGTCTTGGTAAAAGAAAGGCGATAGTTGTAAGTGGTTATATTCTTTGGGGAATAGTAACAGGGTCTTTTGGTTTTATTACGGTAGATAATATTAAGACTATGTTCCCACTTGTCAATGCGGAGATGATGGCGGCGATTATTGTTGTCATAATGGATTGTGTTATGACATTTTTTGGAAGCAGTGCTAATGATGCAGCTTTCAATGCTTATATTACCGATATAACAGATGATGGAAACCGCGGTAAAGTTGAAGGTGTTTTAGCTATATTGCCGCTTGTTTCTATGCTTGTTATCATCGGTGGTTTCAGTTGGATGACCGATAAAGGAATGTGGCTGCCCTTCTATTTGATCTTTGGTGGTCTTACTATTGTTGTTGGTATTGTCGCATTATTTGTTATGCCAAAAGATGTGGTTGAACCGAATAAAGAGGCTAATTATTTAGCTAATTTAATCTATGGCTTTAAACCTAATGTCATAAAAAATAATCCGAAATTATATGTTGGTTTTATTGGTTTTTTCATTTATCAGATGGCCGTTCAAGTATTCTTCCCATATTTGATGATCTATTTACAAAGATATTTGAATTTAGAAAACTATGCTATTTTACTTGGAATTGTTCTGATTTTAGCCTCTATTTTCAGCGTTGTCTTCGGTCTTTTTGTCGATAGAATAGGAAAGCTTAAAGTGTTAGCTCCAGCTATTGTGTTTATGGCTTTAGGGTTATTATTGATGTATTTCATAAGACCTGGAGATAATGCCAGTTGGATGTTAATTGTCTTTGGAACTTTGATGATGATTGGTTATATGGTTGTCGCTTCGGTTTATAATGCTTTGATTCGCGATTATACTCCAAAAGATAAAGTTGGCTTATTCCAAGGAATTAGAATGATTTTCCAAGTTGCTCTTCCTATGTGCACTGGTCCATTTATCGGCAGCGCTATTATTTCTACAAGTCCTACTTATGTCGACGAATTCAATCGTGTTGTTCATTATCCAAATCCAGAAATGTTTTTAGGAGCTGCTGGTGTTTTAATATTATCGGTTATTCCGGCTTTAATTTTGGTCAAAATGAATAAGAAGAAAGAGGAAACAAATGAAGTTTGTTGATATTCCTTATTTATCTAAACAATTTCATCGAAAGGATTATTGTCTTTTAAATGGAATATGGAATCTTGTTATTTTAAATGAATTAGATAATAAGATATATGAAGGAAAGGTCAATGTTCCTTTTGGCTTAGAGACAGAAGATAGCGGAGTTAATCATATTCTTTTAAAAAATGAAATTGCTATATATTCTTTAGATTTTGAAAAGATAGATTTAAAAGAAGATGAAACTTGTTTATTACATTTTTTAGCAGTTGATCAAATTGCTGAAGTGACATTAAACGGAATTAATATTGGTATCCATGAAGGTGGATATACTCCTTTTGAATTTGATATCGGTGAGCATTTAAAAGAGAACAATCATTTAGAAGTCAGAGTAAAAGACTATACGATGGATGGTCCTTTTAGCTATGGTAAACAGAAGATTAAAAGAGGAGGCATTTGGTATACTCCAACTAGTGGTATTATTCAGGATGTATATCTTGAAAAAGTTAAGAAGAATAGAATAACTTCAATTAAGGTTACACCTAATGTAGATGGTAGCAATATAGAATTGATAGTTAAAACTACAAGCGCTGATAAAAAATGCTTTTTAAGAATTAATAGCAATGTGGTTTCTTGTGAAACCAATACAAAGAATGTTATTGCTATTAATAATCCTAATTATTGGTCCCCTGAAAAGCCATATTTATATAGAATAGAAGTGTTATTTGATAAGGATATTATTTCTTCTTATTTCGGTTTTAGAAAAATTGAAGTAAAAAAAGATTCTCAGGGAATAGAAAGAGTATATTTAAATAATAAACCTATATTTTTAAGCGGGTTATTAGATCAAGGCTATTATTCTTCTGGATATACCGCTAAAGATAAAGAAGAATATGAAAATGATATTAAGCTCATAAAGAAATATGGGTTTAATACTTTAAGAAAACATATTAAGTTGGAACATCCATATTTTTATTATCTATGTGATAAATATGGTGTTTTAGTTATTCAAGATTTTATCAATGGTGGCAGTAAATATAAGTTTAGAGTTATCACTGTTCCGGCTTTATTACCTATTAAATATGATGATACAAAATATAAAGCTTTTGGTCGTTTAGATGAACAAGGCCGAGAATTTTATAAAAAAGAATCAGAAAATATAATCGATGTTTTATATAATCATCCTTCTGTTGTTGCTTATACAGTTTTTAATGAAGCTTGGGGACAATTTGATAGCAAGAAGATGACAGAATATTTTAAAGGGCTTGATAGCACCAGACTTTATGATAGTACCAGCGGTTGGCACGATACTAAATCTGGTAATTTCATCAGCCGCCATGTCTATTTTAAAAAGTTTAAATTGAAATTAGATGGAACTTCCCGGGCTTTCTTATTATCAGAATTTGGCGGTTATGGATTAAAGATTAATGGCCATATTTTCAGTGAAGCTTATTTCTGTTATAAGAAAACAAAGGATAAAAAGCATTTCAAAAATTCTATTTATAAACTTTATTCCCATGAGATTATTCCTGCTATTAAAAAAGGACTATGTGGTTCTATTTATACTCAGTTAGCTGATGTTGAAGATGAATTAAATGGTTTGGTTACTTTTGATAGAAAAGAAAAAATTACAGATGATACTTTGAAGAAAATCAATTTGCAGATAGAAAAGGAAATGAAGAAGATAAACTGATTTTCATAAAAAGAAATAGTTTTATAATTTTATAGTCAAGAAAAATTTTCTTGACTTTTTACATATTTTTCAATAGACTTTCATTAATATTAAGAAAGAGTTACTTCTTTTTATTTATTTTTGGAAAGGACAAATGCATGAAAAATCTATCTTTATCGCATTGATTGGTGCTGCTGTTTTGGGTTTGACTTCTTGTACTACTAATAATTCTTCATCTTCTGTCTCTTCATCTTCTTCTAGCTCTAGTACAGTTAGTTCATCTAGTTCTAGTTCTGTTAGTACAAGTTCCTCAAGTAGACCATCTAGCACAGTTACCTCGTCTTCCTCATCTTCTAGCTCTAGTTCTTCTTCTACTTCTACAAGTACAAAAGCTTTCACCGATGAAGAATTAGGATTAATAAAAGGTCATTTTATCGGTGAAAATTATGAACTTGATATTTCTGCTAGTTCACCTCGTTTATTAGATCTTAGTTATGAATCTTATCAAGATTTAAGTATTATTGATATTAAAACTGAAAAATATACCAGTACTACTTTAACTGACTCAGAAACCAAAGCTGGATTAGAATTTGATGTTGATTATGTTTATCTCAAAGAAAATTCTACTTCTTTCAGATATCGTGTTTTTATTCCTAAAGAAGAAAATGCTTCGTTATCTTTAGAAAGACTTAATAATGGAAAATGGTCAACTATCGATAGTTTATATCCATGGGATGATAATTTTGTTGGTACTTGGGCTACCACAGTTTCTACTGCTGGTTTCGTTCGCACAGCGGTTTTCTCTGATGAATTTATTCAACCTTTTTCAGATTCTGATATCAAAGTTCCTACTGGATATGAATATTATGGAAAATCTATTTGGTATCCTCAATTTGTCACAAGCTTAGATTATTCTACTGGAGGATATAAAACTTATTCAGCAGTTTTAGCCTATGATGCTAATGACTTTTCATATCCGATGGCTACTTATAGATTAGGAGAATCTACGGATCCTAATTATCCTATTTCTATTTATGATACCAGTTGGGATATGGAATACTATTATCCAAGCGCTGAATATTATAAGGGCAGTTGGTATACCAGCGATGGTCAACTCACTATTTCTGAAGGTGAAAATGCTGGTGAATTTATCTATAATGGCAAAACTTATTCCGCCTCTGTTAATAAAGAAGAAGGTTATGGTTGGGCTACTACTTTAACTGCTGATGGTGAAACTATTTCCTTACATCCTTTTGTCGGTGGCTTCTCTTTAGAAAAAGATGGAACAGCTTTAGATGCTGTTAAATATAATCCTGATGGTCTTGTCGGAACTTGGTTATATAATAATTCAGAAATCAAAGTCTTTAATGATTATGATGATGACTGGAATGAAGTTTTAAAAGTTACAGTTGATGGTAATGAGGTTGCTCATACTTTTGCGGCAAAAGATAAACAATTTGCTATCGGCTTTGAATTTAAGGGAAAACAAGCCTATTTAACTCCTTACTTTGATAATTCTGTTGCTGTTTTGGATTTGGATGGCGATGCATATTACACATGCTCTAAAGAAATTTATCAGCGTTATTTTGTTAATGCTGGACAAATGTATAGCAGCAACACTGTAGGTGATAGTAAGAATGTTCTTGATACTTTGGAAGTTTTAGAAGATTATTCTTTAAAACTTAATGGAGTAACATATGATGTTGATTATGGTTTTGATGAAGAAAAAGGTGTAGTCAGTCTTAAATTCTATTATGAAGATGTCAATGAATATTCTTTATATGTTTATAGCAAGGATATCTTCTTGCTTGAAAAGAGTGATGAAGATGGTGATTATTCTATTTTTGCTACCAAAGAATATCTTGATACTTTTGTTAGCGATTGGACAAAAAGAGGAGAAAAAGCTTCTTTAGTGATCAACAGCGATTATACAGTAACTACAGGTAATGTTACTTATTCTACTGTCTTTGATTATGATGAAAGCAGTTCAACATTCTTCTTATTCTATATCGATAGTACTGCTACAACTATCAATGCTTTAGAAATTTCTGAAGGTACTCTTATCGCTCAAGAAATCAGTTTGACAAATTCTGGAGCTGAACTTCTTTCTACAAGTTGGTATATTAAGACAGAAGACTATAAGAAGATTGAAGGTACTTATGTCTATATCGGTGAAAAAGGAAAAGAATATGTTATCGTTGATGATTCAGAAGTTGTTAAAATTACAACTAATGTCAATGGAGAATATGTTTTAAAAGAATATACTGGAGATGATAATCTTCGCTTCAGTTATTATAATGATCAAATATGTTTGACATTTAGAGATGATAATTCAGGTTTATTCATCTATATCTATACAGATGGAGTAACATTTAATTTCTTTGATCAATTCCATTATATTCAAAGTGCTTTAGTTGATAATCAAGGCTATTTCACTGATGGTACTAATGTTTTATCTATCGGTGGTAAAGCTATTTATTACAATGGAACAAAAGCTACTTTAGTCAGTGCTCAAGGCGATAAGATTGTATTTACAGTTAGTGGAGTAACTTATACTGCTACTATTTCTGGTTCAACTGCGGTTGTTTCTGGCGGTGAAAGTGATGTCACTTTAACTAAAGGTGACTTTGATCTTAAAAACTTTGCTGGTACTTGGACCGATAGTGGAACAGAATATACTTTAACAACCACCGAAAAAGAAGATGGTTCTTTACAATATTCCTTCACCTTCGGAGCCACTACATTAACTGATTATCAAGTATCTGTTGAAGATGGAAAAACTAAAGTTACATTCTCAAATTTAAGTACAATATATACTATTACTCTTGGTGATAATGGAGAAACTACTTTAACAGTTACTTCTTCTATTCCTCTTCCTCCACCACCTCCACCACTTCTTTAATTTAAAATTTATTGATTATAAATGCTAATGTTGAGTTTTCTTGACATTAGCTTTTTTATTTTTTACTTTTATAAAATCTCTAAAAATGTAGAATTCTACCTTTTTAGAGAAAATAGCATTTAAAATAATTTTTCTGATACTAACTAGTTAATGAATTTGTTAGAGCTTTCATATAGACGTTTTTTGTTTTTTTCTTTTATTTTCTTTTTTACATGTTATACTTATTTTTGATTATTCGGAGGGTTATATGAATAAGAAAATCTTTTTACCCGCTATCTTGTTAGCTTTAACATTAACTAGCTGTGGGAATCCCGTCACTTCTTCTAGTGCTTCATCAAGTTCTAGTTCTTCTGTTACTTCTAGTACTGTAAGTTCTAGTACACCTTCTTCTAGTTCTTCTTCCTCTTCTTTTAATACTGCTTCATCTAGTACACCTTCTTCTTCAACTAGTTCTTCTTCTAGTTCTAGTTCTAGCTCTTATACTCCAAACACTTCTGGTGCTTATAGTGAATGGCCAACAGCAGATTTAGCTGAATTAGGTTTTACTATTCCAGAATATCCTGCTGATAGTTATGATTTTTATGATTTTACTATTGTTGGTTTAGGCATTACTTTATATTGCTATAAGGGAAATCTTGATGCCTCTTCTATTCTTGAATATGGTGAAATCTTAATTGATAATGGTTTTACTTTTGTTCAAACAAGTGGAGAAGTCGATATTTATTTAAGTGATGATGGCACAGTTAATATCGGTGTTGGTTACTATAGTGATTTAAATTGCTTAGTAATTTCTTTAGCTAGTGTTGCACAAGCTGAAGCATGGCCAGAAGACAAAATTAATAATTTCTTCGGCTATGAAATTTCTGTTCCTTCTGTTCCAGGAGTAACAGAATATTATTGGACTACTACAACAAACTCTGAAGATGCTGCTATTACCTTTACAAGTGAAACAGATGTTAAAGATGCTTATCTTTAAACTTTAACCGATGCTGGATGGGTTTATGAATATATTGAAAGTGATACTTCTTTAGGCTATGAAATTGGAGATTATTATTTAGCTACTAACGTTAATTATCCAAGCGCAGGTGTTATGTTCTATTTAGAAGAAGGAACATATTATATTCAACTTACTATACTTGATATAGCTACTAGTTGGCCAACTGAATTAATTCAACAATATTTTGGAGAAGTTGAAATTCCAAGTTTCCCAAATGTTGAAGAATATTATGTTGATGATTCTCAATATGAAGATTATGGTCTTTGCATTGAATTAGCTAATGCTGATGAAACATATGAAGAAACATATAAAGCAACTTTAGTTGCTGCTGGATTTACAGTTAGCTTTGATTCTTCTAGTGATGCTTATGTTGGTGTTGATCCAACAGGAAAAGTAGAAGTTATGTTCTATTTATATGATGATAAATTTGAAATTCAAATTTATGATTATGTTCCAGTTGTTGTCAAAGAGAATGAACTTACATTTGCTGATGAAACATATATTCAAGAAAAGAATGCAGATAGCACAACTTGGATTAAAGATGATTACACAGTAACTGTTACAAAAGGTTCTTCTTCAACAGGAGTTGGAAATACTAATTATTTCTCAAATCCATTACGTTTATATAATGGACAACATGTTGTTATCAGTTGGGGAGAAAAATCTGTTGCCTCATTAACTATTGATTCTAGTTCATCCAGTAATAAAGCTGATATTACAACAATAGGAAATGTTGTTGGTGGAGAAATTACTTATGGTTTTGAAACAGCAACAATTACAATTGCTGAAGGTGCAACTCAAGTTGAATTTGATATAGTTACTAAAGATAGCTATAAACAATGCCATCTTGCTTCTATAACATTTAACGAATAAAAACATTAAATTTGGACTGGCATTGCCAGTCCTTTTCTTTTATATAAGAAATAAAATAAAAAAATGGATATTTTGTTGACAAATGTCGAAAAACTTAGTACCATAAAACAGCAGTGGAGTATTAATTTCTATGTCCCAAGCGAAATTAATATATAAATTGTATTATCTATCATCGATTCAATTATGCTTAAAGGATGCAAGTTGAATTTTTTTTGCGTAATAAGCAAATATGATATTGAAAGGAAAAAATTAAAATGAAAAAATCAAGAATTATTTTACCAGCCGTTGCATTATTAACTATTTCCACAGTTGCTGCTGCTTCTAGCACAGTTGCTTGGTTCAGTGCTACTCGTGAAATTACAATAAACACAAATGAAGTAGGTGTTTATAATCCGGAATCAAACTTAGAGATTGTTTTAACTGGAGTTACAGAAGCTGGATCTAAAGTTAAAGATAATGATCCTAGAATTATTGATCTTCCTTCTTATTTACGTGATGGCTCTGTTGATCTTAATAGCGGAAAAGTTTATAAGAAAGATTTAGTAGCAACTGATACATATAATGAAGTTACTAATTTTACTTCTGAAAGTGCTTTGATAAATAATCAAGAAACGGTTATTTATCGTGCTACTTCATGGACAATGACTTTCTCTATGAAAGATGCTACACCTGATTCATATGCTATTTTCTTAAATATTAGTAATTTAGCAACTAGTTTTACACATAAAGCAGTTTCAGAAAAAGCAGAAGAAAATGTTTATAAATCACTTAGATTAGGACTTAAGTATGATGGTGGATTTGTTGTTGTAGCTCCTTTCTATGATAAAACAAATGATAATAGTTTGGCATATGTTAATGGAACATCATCAACAGGTACATATGATAAAGCTATTATAGAAAGTAGTGCTAAAATTGGAACTAGTGAAATTACTACTGGTACTTTAAATGGTGATGGATATAAAGATACTAATGCTTATGTTGGTACAATTGCTGGTGGTAAAGATAAATCATTAGAAGTTACAGCATACCTTTGGTTTGAAGGTATGGATAACAACTGTGTTAACGGAGCTGGAAGTGTATTAAATACTAAAGTTAATGCAGCTTTAAGTTTCTACTCAGTTAGAGTTTTAGCTTAATTATTCAGTACTAAAAACTTGAAAAAAATAAATTTGTTGTCTTTGTTTTTTTATGCGTGGTATACTAAGAGAAATCTGAGGTTATACCATTATATAGATTCTAGAAAAGGAGCTTATCGTGAGCAATAAAAAGAAAATTCTATTAGGAGTTGCATTTACTTTAGATGCAGCACTAACAATTGCATTATTTGTTATTTCGATAATTATGCTTGTTACTATGCCTAAAACTCAAACTGATTTCATCATTGCTCAACAAACTCCGGGTTTGATTCCTTATTTACAAACTCATTCAACTATTTATTTGGTTTCTTGTGTATTGCCTTTGGTCATTTTGTTAGCTGTTAATGTTTATGCTTGTATTAGATTTATCAAAAAGGTCTATGCAAAGAAAAAAGTTGAGCTAAATGATCTTAGCGATGATGAAAAAGAGAAGCTTAGACAAGAAATTTTGAACGATCTTCAAAAGAAAGATTAAAAAAACTTTACAAAAAACAACTGTTTTGATAAAATTTAACCTGTAAAAGGCAAAATATCAGTAATGATGTGACGCAAAGCTACAGGGTCTAAAATTTAATGAAAATTAGATAGCCAGTTACCTTACTTGGAATGTGATGAAAAAACACTACGTTCGATGATAGGTAGCTGGTTTTTTTATCGGATTCATTGGGACAAAAGACGAGACGATTATAATACGACTATATATTTCTAATTGGCAGCATTATTGTTGCTAGATTTATTTTGGTACACGAAAGGGGTTATCGTGGTTAATTTAGAATATGTAAAAAAGAGAAGGAGAAAGAAGATTGCGGCAGCGGTTTCTGGCATCAGTGCCATTGTTGTCGTGACTTTTGTGTTGCTTTCTTTTTTGGGTCAAAATCTAGGTTCATTTACTATTAACCTTAAAGGCACAGGTGTCTCTTTATCATTATCGGAGAAATCTTCGATGGAAAATCAGACATCTTATTTGCAAATTGGCAGTGTTCCGCCAATGGACACTTTTACTTATGGAATGCTTGATGGTAGTGCGGATATCGATAATGAAGAGACGGATTATCTTATGGGCGCTCAATATAATGTTAAAGGTGAAGTTGTTGATCTCAACTATCTTAAATATACTTTCTTTCTAAGCAATGTGGGACCAACTGTTGCTATGTTTGATTTCAGTTTGAAATTCTTAGATAATCAAGATGGTGGCAATGTTGATAATACTGATGTTAAGGATATTCTCCGTATTGGTTTATATAGCAATACAGAAAAAGATGAACATAATGTTACTTATTATGCTAGAAAAGGAAAGAATATTAATATTGTTGATGGCAAGGAAACTTTCAATGAATATGTAAGTGATACCAACAGAAGTCTATGCACTAATTTTGCTGACGATGAAACTGTTTTAAGCTTTAGAGTGAAAAATTTTGCTCCTAATTCTCAAATTAGGTACACGGTTTTGTTCTGGCTTGAAGGCAGTGATCCAGATTGTACAGGCGTTCCTAAAGACGAGTCTAAAGTTAGATTAGGAATTGAAATTAATGCATATGAAAATCAAGAATAGATTAAAGCAATCACTTGGTATCAGATTCTTTTCCTTGGTGTTTTTAGCTCTTTTAAGCTTGGTTGGAGGAACGGCAGCCTGGTATCAATATTTATCGCGTGCAGGTTTTGGCTTTGAAGGTGTTTCTATTGGAAATACTGCTCTTATGGAAATAGGTTTTATCAGCAATGTTCAACTTGATGATTACAAAGCTTATGATTTGAGCATAGATGAAAATAATTCTAACATCTATTGGTCTCATAGTGAAATCAGCGAAGATGTTTTAAATTATGTTTTATCTTCTAATGGTTATGCCTATAATAAACTTTTTCCTGTATCTAGTGGCTCTTTTGATGGAACTTCAGATTTTTCTTTAATTGGAAATCCATATTATCTTGAAGATGGTTTTACTCCGGCTAAAAAATTTGGATATTTATATTTGCCTTTAGTCTTTAGAGTTAAAGATGTTGATAGCCAAGAGTATTTATCTGGTAAAAGTATTTATCTGAGCAATTCTTCTTTATCTACCCGCAATGGAATAGATCAAGCTATCCGTGTTTATATGAAAAATGATATCAATAGCTTCATATATAATCCATCACAAATGCATGATGGTGAAACTGCTGTCGGCGGTGTTTTAAATTTAAATGAAGACATGTACTATGACTATAAAGATGGAAAAGAATTTGTTTATGGTGAATATGAAAACATTGTTTACACCAGTTCTTATTCTGGAGAAAATGAAGTTGATCCGAAAGATGTCACTACTTTTACCGCTAATCATAAAGGTGGGGTAATGACAATTGATAAGGAAAAATCCACTTTTAAAACCGCGAAATATTTGGGAAATGATTCTTTGATATCTGACGGAAAGATTTTGACCATAACCGGTGAAGATGGTATTGCTAGACTTGATTTAACATTATATCTTGAAGGTTGGGATAAATCAGTTATCAACGAGAATATCGGTTCTTATTTCAATTTGAATCTAAATTTTGGAGTTAACACCAATGAATAGAAAAGTATTGCTTTTTTATCTGGTGATGATTTTATGCTTGGTGTCTTCAGTCAGTGTTACCGCAGCTTGGTATGTCGGCAATAGAAACCTTTATGTTAAAGACTTCGATATCGGCTTCAACGGCGATAAGGAAGTAAAAATAGGTACTACAGAAGAAGAATTCTATGAAGACATTCCATCTAGTGATATTCTTGAAGTTGAAGGCTTTGTTCCTGTCAGCTCCATGTATTCATATAAATGGTTGGAACAGAAGAAAACTACGCCAGAATTTAGACAATCTTATTCCTCTTTAACTACAGAATCAGAAATGGATAGTGGTATTGCCAAAAAAGGTTTTTATTCACAGGAGTTCTATTTATATAGTGAACGCAATGTGATTGTGTCTTTAGCCGAGGAAACTAAAGTTGAACCAAATGTAAAAAAGAATTTGGAGACAGCTAAAAAAATTAAAGACGAATATCCTGATTTATCTCAGGATAAAATATTAGATAATTTGAATAGTATTGCTAATTCTTTGAGAATATCTATTCTTGTTCCGGATGAAAATTATTATTCATATTTCATCATCGATCCGAAAAAAGATGATGAAAAAATATATTTTGTTGGACGGTTAGATAATAACGCTGATGGATATTATGATTTTAAAGCGGGAAAAGAAAGACTTTTTGGAGAATATGAGGAAGATGATATTGCAAAAATAGTCTATAAGGATGAAAATGTAATTGATTCGGAATTAAGTGATACAACAAAGATGGCTTCTGCATTTAATGCAAAAACAAGAAAAGGTATAAAAGCAATAGATTGGAAAAAAACATTGGAAAATGGCTTTGAACCAGTTGAAGAGAAATCTTTAACTGTCGAAGAAGCTTCTAATACAATGCTTGTTCCACTAGTTGGATTGAAACCACAGAAAATCATAATCTCAATATATTTAGAAGGTTGGGATTTAGACAATACCGATATAACAAGACTAGGAAGTTTTTCCGCCGATATAAAATTTAAAGTGTTGAGGTAATATTATGGGTGTATATTTTGAATATTTAAAAGAAATGATAATCCAAGTTTTTAAAGACATTGGAACATTTTTTGTTAAACTTTTTGCCGGACCATGGGAAAATGTCGGTGATAATTTTAAGTACTATGGTGATATCTTCAATACTTATTCTAATCAATTCGGACCTGCTGGATGGGTTTTCTTTGTTATATTTGCGATATTCTTTATTGCTTTGATCGGTGGTCTTTTGTTCTTATTGTTCTTGCTCTTAAGAAAATATATTCGCTTTGTCAAAAGAGAACTTGATAAAGATGCTCTTAGAGAAGAAGTTGAACGTTTGAGTTATGAACTATATAAGACAACAGAAGAAAAAGATAAAATTCTCAATTTAAAGGTTGGAGCTTTTGGTGGAAGAACTGTTGAACAGATGGAAGAAGATGAGAAAAAGGATCAAGTTCCGGCTTCTACAACTTTATCTCGCTTTCCAAAACTTACAGCAGTTGATATCGAATACGCTAACTTAAATACTGAAATACCTAATATTGATGGCTTAACTTTAGAGGAAGTTTGTAATTCCTTTAGAGGCTTTGCGGCAAGCCAATTAAAACTCTATTATAAAATTGATACTATCAGACAACTTTTTGCTGGTATGGCTACTTCTAAATTGATTATTTTAGAAGGTATATCTGGTACTGGTAAAACTTCTTTGCCATATGCTTTAGGAAAGTTCTTGATGCATGATGCTTCTATTTGCTCTGTTCAACCTTCATGGAAAGACCGCAGTGAACTTGTTGGCTACTACAATGAATTCACAAAGAAATTCAATGAAACTGAATTTTTGAGAGCTTTATATGAATCAACATACCGCAAGGATTTAGATGTTGTAGTTCTCGATGAAATGAACTTAGCACGTATTGAATACTATTTTGCTGAATTCTTATCGATGATGGAACTTCCAAACGTCAATGACTGGTTAGTTGAATTGACCAGCAATACTGAGGCTAATGATCCAAAGAATATCCGCAAGGGTAAATTATTAGTTCCACAAAATGTCGAATTCTTTGGAACTGCTAATAACGATGACTCAACATTTACTATTTCTGATAAGGTTTATGATCGTGCAATTTCAATTTTCTTTGATAATAAGGGAATTCCATTTGAAACAGAATTTGTCGAACCTATTCAACTCAGCTATTCACAACTTCGCAAATTATATCAAGATGCTATTTTCCAATATCCTCTTTCTGATAAGGTTTTGGAAAAATTTGAAAAACTTGATGCCTTTGTCATCAAAAATTTCAAATTAGCTTTTGGTAACCGTATCTTAAAACAACTTAATACATTTATTCCTGTTTATGTTGCCTGCGGTGGAAATGAACTCGATGGTCTTGACTTTATCTTTACCAATAAGATTTTGAAAAAATTTGAATCTTTAAATATCGCTTTCTTAAAAGATGAATTGAAGAAACTCAATTCTGAATTAGATAAATTATTTGGTAAAAATACATTTAAGATGGCTCATAATTATATCAACGATTTATTGAGGCTGAACTAAAATGGCTAAAAGCACACGCTATTTGACCATGGAAGAAGCCTACGTAAAAAAGGTTGATTCCTTGGTAAAAAAGAACAAATCCGCTGAAGCTGTTTTCAATCAATTAAAAGATGGTAAAAATTACTATCTCAAGATGAATAGCATCAAATCTTCTTCATTTGATACCAAATGGATTGAAAAGATTGAAGGAGCTATTTTAGATATTGGTCAAATTGTTAAAAATCCTTGGAAAACTACTAAAACTCAAGGAAATATAGTTCCGGTAGAACTAGCGAGAAAAACCAATGGAGAATCGGTTAGACATCTTTCTTCCCATACTCAATATGTTAAATCGGTCAGTGAAAACGGAGAAATTTTACCAAATAAAGTTTTAACCATTGAAGCAGTTGATGATTACGCTATCTATGAAAATAGATTTGTTTCAACACTTATTAAAAGATTGGTCTATTTTGTTGAAAAACGTTATGACTATTTGGTTGAACATGCGGAATTAAAAAATATTCAAGTCAATTATATTAAGTCTAAAGCTATTGTTGATGGAAATGAAGTTGAAATAGAAACCAAAGTAACCATTAAAAGCGATGTCAACGAAAAGATGCTTGAACAAGCTCAAGATTATTTAACAAGGGTAAAAAAACTTCGTGAATATTTAGTTTATTATTATAATAGTGATTTCATGAAGCGTTTAAAAAACGAAAAAGATGTTGTCAATCCTATTTTACAAACTAACGTTATAAGGAAAAATCCTCTTTATCATAAATGTTTCTTGTTATGGAAATTTATCGAACGCTATACAAGTTTAGGTGTTAATTATTCAATCGATGATAAATACTCTATTCTCGATGAAAAAGAACGCGAAGAGATGAATTACAATTTGTTCTCATCCTTTTTAACGCTCAAAGCTAAAGCACCGGTAAAAGTTCGAAAGAAGAAACATAAAGTCTATAAACCAAAAGTTTTAAATGATGTCGATGAACAGATTTATGCTTTTGCTCCAATATCATCTAAACCGATAAAATTGATCAGAGCAGATGATGAATATTTGGAATATTTAGCAAGACCGACATTCTTAAACTTGCCGGAAAAACCAACTTACGAACAAGCGATATATTTAAAAGATCTCTATGTTGAAAAAGAGAAGAATAAACGTCTTCGCGAAGCAGAGAAAGCTTTGCTTAAACGAAAAGTAAACGAAGAAAAAGATTTGGAAAAACAGAAAAAAGATCTTGAGAAATACAATCAAAAAGTTGAAGAAGATATGCTTAAAGAAGAAGAGGAAAGAAAAAGAAAAGCTATTGAATCAAGACTTGCAGCCGCTAGAAAAGATATTAAAAAAGCCGCTACAGTCGATAAAAAAGCTGATCTATATTCACCTTTAGAAGAAACTTCAACAGAAGAACAAGAAAAAGAACTAGAAGAGGTTAAGTAATGGCAGAAAAAAAGAAAGTTAAAAAAAGCAAGTTAAGAAGAATACTAGAAGGAATATTCTTTTCCGTTTTCGGTATAATCTTTGTTGCTATTTTAGGCTTTCAAATTGTTGGAAACATTACAAAGAAAGATAATTATGGTGTCCCAAATGTCTTAGGAACACAGATTATGGTTGTTTTAACCGATTCTATGGAACCGGATTATAAAGTTGATGATATGATAATTGTCAAAAAAACTGATCCGGAAAAAATATATGAATTAGTTAAATCTGATTCAAACACAAAAGAAGGCAAAGTCAAATTCCAAGATACTGCTCAAAATTTAAAATGGATTGAAGAAGATTGTTTAGTTATTGATACTTCTTCTTTGAAGATAGATTTAAGTTTTTACTATTCAACATCCGAACTGAAGATGACTATGACCCATCGCCTTATTGGCATTCGTTTAAATGAAGATGTTAAAGAAGGAAATGGAAGATATGATTTTTTTGTTCAAGGTATCAATTCAGAAAGTAAAAATTACAGCGGAACTCAAGGACAAGTTTTTGATGAAAGAGTGCTTTTAGGAAGAGTTTCCTTCGGCTCTACCTTTTTAGGTGTAATATATAAGGGAGTTACTTCTATTTGGGGATTATTTATTTTAATCTTGCTTCCATCAGGGTATTTAATTATCACAAGTATTTTAGATATAGTTAAAGGCTTAAAAGAAGATGATGAAGAAGATAATGATAAAAAAGATGGAACATCTACTTTATCCAAAGAAGATAGAGAAAGATTAAAAAGTGAAATGCTAGAAGAATTACTGAATAAAGCTAACAGTAATAAGGAGAATAAAAAATGAGAATAAGTTCCAAAAAACTAGCTTTGATAAGCTTGATATTGTTTATACTGAATAACGTTTTATGCGTTATTACTGGTTTTGGTTTATTACCTTATAGTTCTATTTTATTCCCTATTTTCTTATCTTTAGATTTAATTGTTTGTTCAGTTACATTTTTTATTCTTGCTAAATATATCTATGATTCTAAAACCAAAAATCTTTTAAATGAAGAAAACATTAGAAACTTCGGTTCAGCTAAAGATTTTTATAGTTACTATGTTTTTGCTCATCGCGTTCAATATCAAATTATGCATTTGAAAAAAGGAGAAGAAGCTTATGTTGTAAGATTTTCTTCTTTCAGCAATACACAGACTATTTCTTCTTATGCATCTTCAGTTGTTAAATTCAATGGTTATGTCGCAGACTTTTTAATCTCTTATTTTTCAAAGTCGAAAAATAGAATTAAAAAAGAAGTTTCTTTTTGCTATTATCATGATACATTTATCATTTATATCAAAGATAATGTCAACGGCTTGAATAAGATTATCAATGATATCGATAACGAATTATATAAAATTAATCAAGAACATGATTTAAAGCTTTTCATTCAACCATATTATGGTGTTGTTTTAGCTGAGAAGAAAAAGAATACGGTTATTGATTTAATCGCTAAATCTTCGGTAGCTCGTAAAGTTGCGCAAATCAATTTCCAAGAAGTTGTTTTCTATGAAAAGACTATGGAAAAAGAAGATGATACAGTACTCGCTAATAGCATCAATGAAGCTATAGAAAATAATGAATTTGTTGTTTATTATCAACCGAAATTCAATTTGGTTTTAAACAAATTCATCTCATCCGAAGCCTTGGTAAGATGGGATAATCCTAAAAGAGGACTTCTTTCTCCTAGCCAATTTGTTCCTCAAGCTGAACAGATGGGAATGATCCATAAAATAGATATGTATATCTTTGAAAGAGTTTGTAAAGATCTTCAAGATTGTAAGAAAAAAGGAAGAAGACTACTTCCAGTTTCTATCAATTTTTCATTATATGAATTCTATAATCATGGATTTATCGATGATCTTGTGAACATTATGGAAAAATATAATGTTCCACCAACACTTATCGAAATAGAAATTACTGAACAGACAAACAACGCTAATAACTTTATCGCTAATTCTATTTTAAAAAGAATTAAAGAATTGGGTATCAGAATTTTAATGGATGATTTCGGTATAGGTTATTCCAATATTATGAATATTAGAAAATCTCCAATTGATGTCATTAAAATTGATAAATCATTTATTGATGATATAGTAATCGATGCAAAAACTAGAAGTATCGTTCAATTTTTAATTCAACTTTGTAAAGTCAATGGTATGGAATCAATTGCTGAAGGTGTCAATGATGCTAAGCAAGTTGCTATACTAAGAAAATTACAATGCGATACTATTCAAGGTTATTATTATTCTAAACCTTTGAATCGAAATGATTTTGAAAAATTATTATTACAAAATGATTTCGAAAAGAAAGGAGCAACAGAAAAATGATTTTGATTATTGGACAAACCCATGATGATATTCTTTATTTTGAAAATATCATGCACAACAAAGAAAATGAAGAATTATTCAATACAATTCCTTTGATCACTGGAACTATCTATAATCAAGATGTCTGTCTTGCTTATAACGTTTATTCTAATTATATTTCTAGTTTAATTATCACTCATCTTATTCGTTCAAAATTTGTTATTTTTGTTGTTTCAGTTGGAAAAGCAAAAACTTATTTTGATGATCTTCAAGTTGGAGATGTTGTTTTATCTAATTCAATTACTTTAGGTGATGTAGATTTTACTAATGAAAACAATTGCAAATTAGGTCAAATTCCATTTTTGCCTGAAAAATATTTAACTCAATCATATTTGAGCCAGATATTTACTCAATCTTTTAATAAAGTACTATATAAAGAACCTTTTAAAGCAGATTTTATTTCTTTGAACAAACATATTAAAGATGTACATCAGGTCACCGAACTTATTGCCAATAACTTTGTTCTTGGCTTAGAAAAAGAAACAGTTTTTGATACCGAATCGGGTGGTGCTGCAGTAGCATGCCATTTAGCTGATGTTCCTTATATTTCTATTAAAGTAATCGAATCTAAAATTGGCGAAGATACTTCTTTGGATAATTATTTAAAAGTATTGGAAAAATACATTGAAGTTGGTAAAGGTGTTTCTATTGCTATTTCAGAAATAGGAAGAAAAGACTTTATCAAATAGGAGAGAGAATATGGAAAAACAAGGAAAAAATAAAATCTCTTTGAAAAAAATCTTAAATATTGTAGTGATAATAGGAGCTTTTTTAGGCTTTAGTGGTATTTTGATAGCTGTTTTATCAGTTGTTGCTCATTTTGTTATTAAAAATGATGATTTGATGAATATTTTATTATATGTTACAGCTATTGTCTTTGTAATATTTATAGTCTATACATTCGCAATGGGTTATTATTTATATTTTAAACTTTTAAAGGATGCCGTTGATACCACTTCTTCTAATGTCGAAAAATTTAAAAGATTAGATAAAGATTATGATAAATATAAATATGATAATATCAAAGAATTTTCTGAACTTAATTATGGCTTAACAGAACTTTCTAAATTGAATTCTAATATAGCTGTTATCAATTCTAATTTTGATTATTCGAATTTAAACTTAGAATACTCAGATAATAAACAAATAATTTCCTATGAAAGTTTAGTCGAAAATGTTCAAAATCTTATTTCAATAACTCCTGCTTTTAGAAATGCTTTTATTGAATTTGAATATAAAATCAATGAATTAACACTAGATCAAAAGAATTTTATCGTCGATCAAATATTAGCATTTTTTGATAATCCACATATTCTTGTCGCTTTTAATTTATCAAAGAAAAGAATAGTTATCTATAATCCAAATATTGATTCTATTTCTATGTTAAAAGAAAAAGTAATAAATTTGATGAAAAAATGTGTTGTTTATGAACATGTTGGAAAAGATGAAAAGTTGATTTGTCCAATGGCTTCAATTGTTGTTTATCCATATAGTAAGATAGATGATATTTTCTCAGATTTAAATTATGCCAGAAGAAAAAATCAACCGCTAAATCTTTATTTACCACGCCGACTTATCAAAGGTAATGATAAAGTATTTTCAACTGCGATGAATATCAATAATGTCTCTAAGATTATTGAAGGATTCTCTGATTTTTCTAATGTTGATTCTATGGAAGAAGTCAGAAGAAAATTTGAATATCATTTTAAAAGAATTTCTAGTTTCTATAACTTTGATTTTGCTGGGCTTGTCATCTATGATGATTTCTTCGGATATTTTAAACCATATATAAATATTTCACAAAAGCAAAATGAAGTATTGTTTAATGCTAATTCTGTTTTTTCAACAAAGTCTGTTGCTGATTTAGCAGAAGTAATCGATAGAGATGGAAGCTTCTTCTTCTCAAGTAGAAATCAAGCCAGCGCCAAAATTAGTTCTTATTTAGATGATATCAATATTAATTCTGGTTTGTTCTCTTTGATAAAATTCAATGAAAAAATAGTTGGAATTACATACTTTTTAAATAGAAATAAAGATTTGAAATTAGATAGCTATTTAAGAGAATCTTTAGTTGTTTTTGCCAGAATGATTTCTGATAGTATCTGCATTTTAAATTACAAGAGAAATGCTAAAGAATACAAAGATAACAAACAAGCTCTTTTAAGATTGACAGATATGAAAATTTATAAAGTCAATAAAATTGATTATAAATTGCTTGATGTCAGTGATACTTTGAAAGACATATATCAAAAACCTTTTGAAGGACAAAAGTGTTATGAATATTTATATGGAACAAATACTCCATGTGAAAACTGTCCATTTAAAACAGGATCGAGAAGAGAAAGTATATTAGATGGAATTAAACATTATTCTTCTTTGTTAATCGATAAAGATAATTCCAATGATTGCCGTATATTGATGTCTCCAGTAGATACAGGATCTATTTCTCCACGAAGATTCAATACAGATTTCCTCATCAATTCTTATTATTCATTTATTGCAAGACTCAACAATGTCTTCAACAGCCAATCAAAAGGCTATATTATCTTTATAAAAGTAAATAACTATACAGATATTATTGAAAAATATGGGGATGAAAAATATATCAAATATGTTCGTTTATTCTTACAAAAAGTTGCGGATTTGGATAAAGGAATAGCTAACACCTATGTTTATTGCAACAATGTCTTTGGCGTAGTTGCTAATGAATGCGGACAAGTAGATGTTCTAGAAAAATGTGAGAATATTTTTGATTTATCACAAGTAAATTATTTAAATAAAAATGATAAAGATAACTTATTATCAATAAGCTTTATTACTTTCCGGTATCCAATGAACTTTGCCGCTCCATCAGATTTGATTAAAGAAGTAGAATTATTCTTTAAAAAGAATATATCAAAAGTTCAAGATGGTTATATTTACTTTGCGGAAAATGATTATACCCGTAGCGCTGATAGAACAAAATTCATGCTCGACTTACTCGATGAAGCTACTTCAACAAGAAATCTTCAAGTTAAATTATTGCCAATTATTAAATCCAATAACATCATCGGAGCCGAATTGTTATTAAGATTAAAAGATGATAGCAAGAACGTATTGGTAAATACAAATGAACTTATCAATGTTGCTATAAAAAATAATAGAATTGGTATTATTACAGATATTCTTATCGACAACATAGGTGAATATTATAAGACATATGGATTCTCATTATTTAGAATTTCAGGATTCCGTTTATTCACTATCAATACTGATAACAGTTTCTTTGCAGATAGTAAATTCTTAACTTCGCTAGAATATTTAGTACAACATCATCATTTACAAAAAGGTTTCTTAAATTTGGAAGTTACAGAAAAAGAACTTTCCGAGCATTATGAAGAAATGATGACAACAATTAAAATATTAAACAAACTAGATATTTATGTCATTTGCGATATGTATATCGGAGAATATTTATCACTTGAAAAATTAAAGTCCTTAGGAATAAACAAAGTGAAAATAGCTCGATCACTTGTCAGCAAAATCGATGTTGAAGAGAGCAATTATAAAGAGTTAATATCACTTATTGATAGTTGCAAATCATATGGAATTATGCCATGCGTAGTCGGTGTTGAAAAAGAACAACAAGTCAAGATGATAACAGAAAAGTATCCAGACATACTTATGCAAGGTTATTACTTCTATGAACCACTTGATGCAGATGTCTTATTTGATATTTTAAAGAAAGTAAATTTTGATTAATTCATTAACTCCTTTTGAAAAATAAAGGAGTTTTATTTTATATTCTTTCAAAACACCGAATGAAACCTTTTCAAAACATCGAAAATAAGATTTAAAGTCTATTTTTCACAAAATAAAATAAACAAAAAATATTGATTTATTTAAAACTG